>NZ_JASKLY010000002.1:0-30450 GCF_030125545.1 Arthrobacter sp. zg-Y1219 | reverse complement strand
GGCCCGGCGCCCGGGCCCCCCCCCCCCCCCGGGGGGGGGGGGGGGGGCCGCCCCCCCCCCCCCCCCCCCCCCCCCGCGGCTGCACCCCCACACTTTTTGAAGCTTAAATACGCACCAGAGCGTGCAAAGGAGAAAGCGTAACTCGTATGTCTACTCTTGAGATCAAGGATCTTCACGTCAGCATTGAGACCGATCAGGGTGTTCGCAAGCAGATCCTGAAGGGCGTCAGCCTGACCATCAACACCGGTGAGACGCACGCCATCATGGGTCCGAACGGTTCCGGCAAGTCCACCCTGGCCTCCACCATTGCCGGCCACCCGCGCTACCTCGTCGACAGCGGCTCGATCACCCTGGACGGCGCCGACGTCCTGGACATGAGCGTTGATGAGCGCGCCCGCGCCGGCCTGTTCCTGGCCATGCAGTACCCGGTTGAGGTCCCCGGCGTGACGATGACCAACTTCCTGCGCACCGCCAAGACCGCACTCGACGGCGAAGCGCCGTCCCTGCGCCACTGGACCAAGGACGTCAAGGCAGCCATGTCCCAGCTGCGCATCGACGCCGACTTCGCGTCGCGCAACGTCAACGAAGGCTTCTCCGGCGGCGAGAAGAAGCGCGTGGAGATCCTCCAGCTTGAGCTCTTCCGCCCGAAGTTCGCCATCCTCGACGAGACCGACTCCGGCCTCGACGTTGACGCGCTGAAGGTTGTTTCCGAGGGCGTGAACCGCGAGCACAGCAAGGGCGAGATGGGCACGCTGCTCATCACCCACTACACGCGGATCCTGCGCTACATCAAGCCGGACTTCGTCCATGTGTTCGTTGACGGCCGGATCGCCGAGCAGGGCGGCCCCGAGCTGGCCGACCGCCTCGAAGAAGAAGGCTACGACCGCTTCACCGGCGCCAACGCGACAGCGGCCACCGCTACCGCCAACGCCCTGAAGGCCTAGGCTTAACCCCTGTCCGCAACAACTGCCAAGGAGCAGATGATGAGTGAGTCGAATCTGGCCCAGACGTCCCTGGAGGACGTTGAAGAGGCCCTGAAGGACGTCATCGACCCCGAGCTGGGCGTGAACGTTGTTGACCTTGGTCTGCTCTACGGGCTGCGGTATGCCGACGACGGCGCACTGCTGATCGACATGACGCTGACCACTGCGGCCTGCCCGCTGACCGATGTGCTCGAAGAGCAGGTCGGCCAGGCGCTGGACGGCGTCGTGGATGACTGGCGGCTGAGCTGGGTCTGGATGCCGCCGTGGGGTCCGGAGAAGATCACTGACGACGGCCGCGACCAGATGCGCGCGCTCGGCTTCAACATCTAGTACCGCTGCACCTGTGGTTCAGCAGAAGGGCCGCTTCCCCGACACGGGGAGGCGGCCCTTCTTTGCGTGTGCGGCTGCTCCGCTTGGCTGGCTGCTACCGTATGCGCCATGGGGAAAACAGAGCATTTTCATGACCAGTATCTTGCTGCTTGGAACGAGGCCATGGCGTCCGGGGACAGCGGACCCATCGAGGCTTTCCTGTCGCCGGACTACCACGGCTGGCTGGGCCAGGACGCGGCGGCTGCCGAAGCGTTCGACGGCGCGGCGGCGCGGAAGGGCTTTCGGGACGCCGTTTCCGGCCTGCAGGGCAGCACGGTTCACACCGACTTCCGAACGGTGGCCCCGCGCGGCCGGGACGAAGCCGTGGTCTTTCACGAAATGACCTACCGGACCGGCGGGGACATCACCGCACGGGCGCTGCTGATGGAATCCTGGCGGCTCGAAGCCGGTTCCTGGCTGCTCTGCCGGGACTTCACCGAAGTGAACGTCGGAACGCCGGAATAGCTCCCGCCGCCGCGGCTGCGGCTAAGCTCCCGGAGTGTCCAGGTCCGCGGCGCTGAACGTGTCGCACGCGCCGATTCCGCCGTCGTTGTTGTTGTAGCCCTGCATGAACCAGGCCTGGCGCTGGTCCCCGGAGCCGTGCGTCCAGCTTTCGGGGTTGACCTGGCCGGTGGCCATCGACTGGATGCGGTCATCACCGATGGCCGAAGCAGCCGACAGGGCGTCCTGGACATCCGTGGTCGTCAGTTCCGCGAGGAACGGTTCGGAGCTTCCCGGAGCCGGAACGGAGGCGGCAGCTCCGGCCCACAGTCCGGCGTAGCAGTCGGCCTGCAGCTCCGTGCGGACCGCGGCGGAGTCCGCGCCCTGCGGATCCCGGGCGGAGGCGCCGAGGACACCGGTCAGGTTCTGGATGTGGTGGCCGAATTCATGGGCCACCACATATTCCTGGGCCAGCGGCCCGCCGGAGGCGCCGTACTGCGCCACCAACTCGTCAAAGAACGCGGTGTCGTAATAGGTCTGCTCGTCGGCAGGGCAGTAGAAGGGTCCGACGGCGGAGGTGGCCGAGCCGCAGCCGGTGGAGGTTTGGCCGGTGAACAGGGTGACGCCGGGCTCGGTGTAGGTGAGTCCCTCGGCTGCCAGCGCCGGCCCCCAGTAGCTGTCGAGGCTTTCGGCGGTGCCAACGATCCGGCAGTCCAGGCGCTCGTTCGCGTCCGCGCCGTCGAGGCACTCGGTGATGCTCGGTGAGCTGCCGGATCCGGTTGCGGCGTCGGCCCCGTCGGTGAGGCCGAGGCTGTCCACGACATCCGATCCGAAGACCAGGGACAGGATCAGGATCAGGCCGCCGCCGAGTCCTCCGCCCAGGGCGATCCCTTTGCCTTTGCCCCGGTGATCGCGAACCCGGGAGGAATCCAGCCGTGCATTTTCGTTAAAACTCATGCCCGCAATTATCCCCGACGATCAGCGTGCTTCCGTTCCGCCTTCACCTGCGGGTCGGGCGGCTCCCCGATGCCGCGGGCGGCCAGGGCATCGCCGGTCTGCTGCGCGTAGGCCACCGCCTTGATCACCACCGGAACGGTCAGCGCGCGCGGATTGCGCTCCAGTCCGCGCGCCATGGCCGACTGCCGGACATCCTGCGCCGACCCCAGCAGGAACGGGATGCTGCGCATCATCAGGGCGAGCGTGAGGCCAAACCGTTCCGGATCCGCGCCGAGGACGCGGAAGGGCCGGGCCAGGGCGACCAGCCCGTCAAGCAGTTGCTGCGGGGGAGTGGTCAGGGTCAGCAGGCGGGCCGCAGCCACGCACGCCACGATGTTGCCGACCACCAGCACGGCTGCGGCCGGCCCGTTCGTCCAGGCCTGAAAGCCGCCCAGGAGCAGCAGCACCGGCCACATCAGCTTCAGCGGGCGCCACGACTCGCGGAGCATCCGGGCCGCGGCATAGGCGCCGGCGAGGATCAGCAGGGCTGCGCCCAGCAGCGGCAGCGAACCGGCAACGAGCACCGTTACCGAGAGCACGACGACGGCGGCCGCCTTCACCCCCAGCGGAGCGCGGTGCACCGGGGTGCGTCCCGGCCGGTAGGAGCCGAGCAGATGGTTTGAGCTCTTCATCGAAGGCCTCACTGCACGCCCAGCGCCAGCGTGCGGTAGGCGTCGAGCGCCTGTTCCGGGGCGGCGTCGAACACGATCCGCCCGCCGTCGACCACCAGCACGCGCCGGGCGTCGGCAGCGAAGTCCAGGTCATGGGTGGTGTAGATGATCTGCTGGGGCAATTCCGCGAAGATCCGCCGCAGCCGGGCCGTGTTGCGCAGATCCAGCAGGGTGCTGGGCTCGTCAGCCACCAGGATGGCGGGATCAACGGCCAGCACCGAGGTCAGGGCCATCAGCTGCCGTTCACCGCCGGAGAGGTCGTAGATGCTGCGGTCCGCCAGCTCCAGCAGTCCCATGGCCTCCAGCCGGGCTTCGGCCGCTGCGCGCCGTTCCTCCCGCCGGCGGACGGCGGAGCGCAGGGACAGTTCGACGTCGTCGCGCCCGGTCGGCATCACCAGCTGGGACAGCGGATCAGTGAAGACGAAGCCGACCCGGCGCCGGACCCGGCTGCCGTGCTTCGCCGTGTCCAGGCCCTGAACCGTCACCGAGCCGGTGTCGGGCAGCAGCAGGCCGTTGAGCAGCTTCAGCAGCGTGGACTTTCCTGACCCGTTGGCGCCGATCACCGCTATCCGGTCTTCGGTCAGGTCGAGGTTCAGCGGGTGCAGGATCGGGGCGGCCGGGTTTCGGGTGGAAGCGGAGTCCGGGGCCGGCAGCACCGACACGCCGCGCAGCTGGATGCCGAGCATCAGCGGGGTTTCGCTGCCAGGCGCGGAAAGGCCGTCAGGACGCTCACGCCGACGGCGGCCGCCAGCAGGTTCTTCAGCACGTCCCCGGGCCAGAAGGCCATGTCGGCGGCCAGGGCTGCGGTGAACTCCAGCTTCGCGTTGAGCATCATTCCGGCGATGCCAAGGGGATGGACCACGAGGAAGCTGGTGCCCATCGCCGCGGCAAACAGGAGCGGAAACCGGGCCCGGCGGGTGCGGCGCAGGACCAGGCGTGCCAGCAGTCCCACAAGGAAGGCGGCGGGCAGGAACGCCAGCAGGTATCCGGCCGACGGCCCGGCCAGCACGCCAAGGCCGCCGCGGAAGCCGCTGAAGACGGGCAGTCCGGCCAGGCCGGCCAGCAGGAACAGGCCCACGGCCGCGGCGCCGCGGGTGGGGCCCAGGATGATGCCGGCGAGCATGACGGCCAGTGTCTGCAGCGTGATCGGAACGCCGGAGCCCAGGGGCACTCCCGGAAGCACCGAAAACGCTGCCGTGAGGGCAGCGAAGACCGCGATCAGGGACAGATCGCCCGGGGTCCACCGCCGGCGCTGCCGGAGGATCCGGCCGGAAGGTGCCGCCGGGGGAGCGGGGGGAAGCGTCATCTGGCCTCACTTCGTCGAAGTTCTACAAGGGGTGACACGTCTCACCCGGGGCTGAGCGGCCGCGCTCCCCGCCGTCAGGACGGGGATGCGGGGCGGCGCTGCTGTCGACACTAGCCGGGGATGGCCGTAATTCCTTTGGAGCTTTTCTACAAATCGGCTATCGACGGTAGACTTGAGAGGCTGCCATCGCAGTTCAAGCACTATCCCCAACCCCCTCGAAAGGTCCACTGAGTGATTGCCGTATCTAATCTCGAGCTTCGTGCCGGCGCACGTTTGCTCATGGAAGCGGTTTCATTCCGTGTTGACAAAGGCGACAAAATTGGGTTGGTAGGCCGCAACGGAGCGGGCAAAACCACTCTTACCAAGGTTCTGGCCGGCGAGGCGCTGCCCGCCAACGGACACGTGAAGCGCGTTGGCGAAATCGGCTATCTGCCGCAGGATCCGCGCACGCCGGACATGGAGCAGCTGGGCAAGGACCGCATTCTCTCGGCCCGCGGCCTGGACGTCGTCACGGCGCAGCTCAAGAAGTGCCAGGACGAAATGGCCAGCGAAGACGAAAAGGTCTCCCGCAAGGCCATGAACCGCTATGACCGGCTCGAGGCCGACTTCCTGGCCGCCGGCGGATATGCCGCCGAATCCGAAGCCGCCACCATCTGCGCCAACCTGGCCCTTCCGGACCGGCTGCTGAACCAGCCGCTGAGCACCCTTTCCGGCGGCCAGCGCCGCCGTGTGGAACTGGCGCGGATCCTGTACTCGGACGCCGAGACCATGCTGCTCGATGAGCCCACCAACCACCTTGACGCCGACTCCATTGCCTGGCTGCGCGAGTTCCTGAAGAACCACACCGGCGGCTTGATCGTGATCAGCCACGATACTGCGCTGCTTGAAGCCACCGTGAACAAGGTCTTCAGCCTGGACGCCAACCGCGCCACGATCGACATCTACAACATGGACTGGAAGCGCTACAAGCTGCAGCGCGAGACCGACGAGCGTGCCCGCAAGCGCGAGCGTGCCAACACCGAGAAGAAGGCAGGCATCCTGCTGGCCCAGGCCAACAAGATGAAGGCCCGTGCTTCCGGCGCCTCGGCCGCGCAAAGCATGCTCAAGCGCGTTGACCGCCTCATGGGCGGCCTGGACGCCGTTCGCGCCACCGACCGGGTCGCAGCCCTGCGCTTCCCGGATCCGGCACCCTGCGGCAAGACTCCGATGATGGCCGAAGGCCTCAGCAAGAGCTACGGTTCGCTGGAAATCTTCACCGACGTGGACCTGGCCATTGACCGCGGTTCCAAGGTGGTCATCCTGGGCCTGAACGGTGCCGGCAAGACCACGCTGCTGCGCATGCTGGCCGGCGTCGACACCCCGGACACCGGCAAGGTCATCCCCGGCTTCGGCCTGAAGGTCGGCTACTACGCCCAGGAGCACGAAACCCTGGACACCGAGCGGACGGTGCTGGAGAACATGCGTTCCTCGGCTCCGGACATGGACGACGCCGAGGTCCGCAGCGTCCTGGGTTCGTTCATGTTCAGCGGTGACGACGTCGAGAAGAAGGCCGGCGTCCTCTCCGGCGGTGAGAAGACCCGCCTGGCCCTGGCGACCATCGTGGCCTCCTCGGCTAACGTCCTGCTCCTCGATGAGCCCACCAACAACCTGGACCCGGCCTCCCGCGCGGAGATCCTGGGCGCCCTGAGCAACTACTCCGGGGCAGTGGTGATGGTCAGCCACGATGAGGGAGCCGTTGCGGCGCTCAACCCCGAGCGCGTAGTGCTGCTGCCGGACGGCGACGAGGACCACTGGAACGATTCCTACCTGGACCTGGTCACGCTGGCCTAAGGCTCACACCAGCAACACCCCGGGATCTGCCCGGGTACCGCGGCGGCCGGACTCACGTTCCGGCCGCCGTTGGCGTGTCCGGGCGTCCTTGGCATTTTGGTTCCCTTGTTCGGGGAGTGTGTGGACTTGACCCCGTCGCCGGACCCGCGCTGCCCCCATCCGGCTTGCCCCGCCGCCGGCGCCCCCATCCGGCCCCGCCTGCCCGCCGCCGGCCTTGCCTGCCCGCATCCTGCCCGGCCGGCGCCCTGGTTCCCACTGCTTATTTCCTCCTGTGGCTTCCGGGACCCCATGAGCCACACCTGCCCCAGAGAGCGGGAACCTGTGCGCAGGTGTAGGCCCACCGAGGTCGATCTGCCCTTGGGGAGGGGATGGGCTGGGGAAACGCCGCGTCGGTGAGGGACTGGGCGCCGGAGAGTGGCGAGGCAGGAGGGAATAAGGCCGGCTGCCAGGATTGGGAGAGGGCAGCGGCTCCAAGTTCGAGCGCGGCATCCCTGGCTCATGTCTGATCCCTAGCTTCGGGCGCCCGGCAACTTACCCGCTGGCCACGCCTTGCCCGGCTCGACGCGCTGGTTCCCACTGCTTGTTTCCTCCTGTGGTTTCCGGGACCCCATGAGCCACACCTGCCCCAGAGAGTGGGAACCTGTGCGCAGGTGTAGGCCCACCGAGGTCGATCCGCCCTTGGGGAGGGGATGGGCTGGGGAAGCGCCGCCTCCGGGAGGGGATGGGTCCTGGAGGGAACAGGGCCGGCAGCCAGGAGTGGGGGAGGGGCAGCGGAGATCGGCGCCGCACTCATGTGCGGAGAGTCGGCCTTTCCGGGCTGTGACAATCCGCGGCAAGCTTTTTGGCGGCTGGTAATTGTCGACAATCGGGTTCGCTGGAACCGCGATCCCCTCCATCTCTTCATTTCGTATAAATTTCTATCCAGCAATATAAAGAATTTCGGATATGTCCGCTAGGATGGGTGGCATGCACAGTGCCACGAACCCGTACTCACCCGGCGCAGGCCGCACACCTTACGAGCTGGCCGGCAGAACAGCCTTGATGAATGATTTTGACCTGCTGATTTCGCGGGCGGCATCCGGTCGAACCGACCGGGGGATAGTGCTGCACGGGCTGCACGGCGTGGGCAAGACCGTCCTGCTCAATGATTTCCGGCGCCGCGCCGAGGAGGCCGGCTTCCTGGTGGTGTCGCTGGAGGGGAGGGACGCCGAGGGCGGACCGAAGGCCATCCGCGCCAAACTGGCGCGGAGCCTGCTGCAGGCCGGACGCAAGGCCAACTCCCGCGGAGGAAGCAAGGCCCTGGCCGACGCGCTCGGAACCATCACATCGTTTGCCGACGGACTCCAGGTCAGCGGCATCGATGTGGGTGTCGGTTCCCGGCACGGGCGTGGTGACTCCGGAGCGTTTGCCGTTGACCTGGAGGAGACCGTGGAGGATATCTCCCGGGCCCTGGCCGAACAGAACGGTGCGCTGATTATTGTGGTGGACGAAATGCAGAATCTGGATCCGGTTCTGCTCTCGGCACTGCTGGGCGTCCAGCATCAGGCCGGGCAGCGGGACTGGCCGTTTTATCTCGTCGCTGCCGGATTGCCAAACCTTCCGTCGGTCCTGAACCAGTCGCAGCGCTATGCCGAGGGTCTGTTTACCTACCGCACTGTTGGCGCGCTGGACCGGGAGGACGCCGGCACCGCACTGACTGCTCCGGCGAAGGAGCAGTCGGTTACCTATGATCCGGAGGCTCTGGACCTTCTGCTGAACGCCGCCGGGGGATATCCCTACTTCCTGCAGGAGTATGGGTCCGCCGCGTGGGAATCCGCGCCGCATCCGGTGATCACCGCCGCTGACGCCCGGGTGGCCGTTGAAATAGGCCGGGCCCAGCTGGACCAGGGCTTTTTTCCCATGCGCTGGCGGCGCGCCACCAAGGCGGAAAGGGACTTCCTCCGGCTCATGGCGGTTGACGGCGCCGCGGGCTCGGGGACGGCAACTCTGGCAGCCCGGGCCGGCAAGAAAATGACGTCAATGACCATGACGCGCGGTTCCTTGATCCGCAAGGGGATCATTTACGCACCTTCCCTGGGCCAGGTGGCCTTCACGGTGCCGGGCATGGCCGAGTACGTGCGGCGGGTCACCGGCTAAGCACCGGGAACAGTTGCTACCCGTCCCGCGGCACCCGGCCAAGTGCTACCGTGTGGCCATGACCCGGCCCGCAGATGGCTCCGAGACCCCGTGGCCCGCCGGCCCGGTGCTCTCTCCGCCCGTCCTGGTCACGCAGTCCTGGTCCGATGCCGTTTTTCTGCACTGGCGCATAACGGCGGCGGAGGCGGCGCCGCATCTGCCGTCCCTGGTCGAACCGGATGTCTTCCACGGTTCAAGCTGGGTGGGACTGATCGGGTTCCGGCTGCACGGAACAAGACTCGGAGGTGCGCTGCCCCTCCCGTGGCTGGGCAGCTTTACCGAAGTCAATGTTCGCCTGTATACCCGCGGGGCCGACGGAACCAGAGGAGTCCTCTTCCTGTCCCTCGACGCGTCCCGCCTGCTGGCCGTACTGACCGCCCGTGCCGCCGGTGTTCCGTACGTCTGGTCCCGCTGCCGGCAGCAGGCCCCCGGCGGACCGGACCGCGACACCTGCGGGTACGCCGTCGAACGGTACGGCAACGGTGCAAGCTCATCCTTCGCAGTGCGTCCGGAGCTCAGCAGGCAGGCCGATGACCCCCTGTCCCTGGAGCTCACCGCACGCTTCGGCGCCCACGCCAGACTCGCCGGCCGGACGATCTTCGTTCCCAACACGCACCGGCCGTGGCCCCTGCACCCGGCCGAGCTGGCGGAGTGCGACGACGAACTGCTGGCCTCCGCCGGCCTGCCGGTTGCGGGTCCGCCCGATTCCGTGCTGTTTTCATCCGGTGTCCGGACCGTTTTCGGCCGGCCGCGGACAGTTCGGAAAGGAGAGGCGCGGTAGCTGTCCCGGGGCGGACCGCGGGAGCACGCACCGCCTGCTTTTGTGTCCAGCTGCTGTCTCGGTACGCTTGGGAATTTGGGTGATGCTCAGCCCATTCCCTGTTCGGAAGGATGCGCCGCCATTTCCCCCTCAGTTTCCGTACCTGCCCGTCGCCGTGTGGCAGTGGCCGCCCTGTCGTTGGGCCTGGTCCTCAGCGGCTGCACCGGCACGCCCGAAACCGACGGCAGTGCCGGGACGACCCCGGACGTGCCGTCCGTCAGCCTGTCTCAGGACCGCGACGTGACCGGTGTCTTTGACGGGGGAGCGGGAAAAGCCTCCCTGGCCGCAACTGCTGCGTTCTTCGCGTCCAGCCCTGCCGCGGTGGTGCTGGCCGCGCCGGAAACCGGCGGGCAGATTCCGGCCTCATCGGACCCGGCCCCATCGGATCCGGCCGGCACGGATCACACCGGAGCGGCTGCCGCGGCGGCTGCCGGGCTGGGCATTCCGCTGCTCGTGGCCGAACCGGGCAGCGAACAGCAGGTCGCCGCCGAGCTCGATCGGCTCGGCGCCGCCTCGGTGATCCTCTACGGCACGCCGGCGGACGGGTGGTCGCGGACGGTGGGGGAGCGGACCCAGGTATCCGGCCCCGCCACCGCCGCCGGCTTCGCCTCCGTGCTCGGCCTTGAAGCGGAAGCCGCCGGGAAAGAGGGGCTGGTGGCGCTGGTCGCCGCAATGGCACCGGGCGAGCGGCTGACGGTCCCCGGGCTGGAGGTTCCTGCCCCGGTGCCCTCGGAAAGTGACCCCTCGGAAAGTGCGGATCCGTCACCAAGTGCCGCCCCGCCCCAGGGCCCGGCCCCGTCCGAGGATGCCCGGCGGGACCTGGCCGGGGAGGAGCTGCCCGCCTTCGAAGCGGCGGCGGAACCCGCCGACGCCGTCGTCCTGGCGACCGAAGATCCGGCGGCTGCCGCAGCGGTGGCCACTGCGCGGGCGGCCGGTGCCGAAGTGCACATGGTGGCCACTGCCGACCCCCGGGCCGACAGCGGCGTCATCGCCCTGCTGCGCACCCACCGTGATGCGGGGATCTATGCCGCGGGAGACGGCTTCGGCGGAGCGGAGAACTTTGCGGCCCAGACCGCCGTCGCCTTGGATGCACCCGAGCTCCCCGGCGGCGGGCAGACGGTGTTTCCCGGACGGCGGATGGTGGCGCTGTACGGACATCCCAGCGGTGGAAGCCTGGGCGTGCTGGGGGAGCAGGGCATGGATGCCACGATCCAGCTGGCCAAGGACACCGCGGCCCGGTACCAGCCCTACAGCGAGGAGCCGGTGGTTCCCGCCCTGGAGATCATTACCACTGTCGCCAGCTCGGAGGCCGGCGACGACGGCAACTTCTCCACCGAAACTCCGGCGGAGGCACTGCGTCCGTGGGTGGAGGCTGCCCGGGAAGCGGGCGTCTACGTGGTGCTGGATCTGCAGCCGGGGCTGAGCACATTCCTGGACCAGGCCGTGCGGTATGAGGAGCTGCTCAAGCTTCCGAACGTCGGGCTGGCACTGGATGCGGAATGGCGCATCACGCCGGGGCAGCGGCACCTGGAGCAGATCGGCTCGGTGGACGCCGCTGAGGTGAACGAGGTCTCGGCGTGGCTGGCCGATCTGACCCGCACCAATGTCCTGCCGCAGAAGGTCTTCATGCTCCACCAGTTCAGCGTGTCGATGATCCGGGACCGCGGATCGCTCGATGTCAGCCGGCCGGAGCTGGCCGTAAGCCTGCACGCCGACGGGCACGGAACCGTCGGCGAGAAACTGGAAACCTGGAACGTCCTGCGCGACGGGCTGCAGCCCCAGATCTGGCCGGGCTGGAAGAACTTCCACGACGAGGACACCCCCATGCTGACACCGGAGCAGACCTTCACCCAGGTCAGCCCCAAGCCCTGGTTCGTCTCCTACCAGTAGCCAACCCTCCGCGCGGGCAGGGGAGCCGGGCCTAGAAGCCCTGCGCCTTCAGCAGGGCGTCTTCCTCGTCCTCCTGGGTACTGCCGCGCTGCTTCCGCGGGCGGCGGCGGGAAGCCGGCCCCGGGTGCGCGGCGTACGTTTCCTCGTCGTCCTCTTCGTACTCGTCCTCGTCGCCGTAGCGCAGGTTCATCGCTTCCTGGTACGCCGCGTAGCCCAGGCCGATGAAGAGCATCACGGCAAAGGCGAACCACTGCATGGCGTAGGAGAGGTGCGGGCCCTCGTCCACGGAGGGCTTCGGCGCAGCTTCGGGAACGACGGCGGGAGCGGGGTCCTCGCTGGCCATGAGGCCGTAGGCGCCCTGTTCCAGCTCGTATCCGACCTCGTCCTGGTACTTGGCCAAGTCAATGGAGGCCAGCTGCCCCTCAGGTGCTCCGCGCTGCAGGGCGGGCTCGGGGGGTTTGACGCGCGCGACGACGGTGACCTCGCCCGCAGGCGGGGCTGGAACGGTGTCGGGCCGGCCGGCCTCGTCGTTGCCGATGGGGAGCCAGCCGCGGTTGATCACGACGGCGGTCCCGTCGGAGAGCTTCAGCGGCACCACCACCTCGTAGCCGGCACGCCCGCTCAGCGGACGGTTCCGGACGATGCGCTGGTTGTCGGTGTCATACACGCCGGTCATTTCCACCGGCAGCCATTCGTTGGCCGGATCATAGGTTTCGAACAGGCCGGCGGCGTCGGCAAAGGCGGCCGGTGCGGCGTCGTAGTTGTTGACCACATTGCCGATGTCTTCGCGGATCGCGTCCCGGCGGTCCATCTGCCACAGGCCCAGGGTGGTGCAGACGGCCGAAAGCAGGCAGACCAAGGCAAACCAGCCCAGCCAGCGGCTGGAGAAAAGGAACCGGTACATTTACGCACTCCCGCTGTCGGGGTCCGCCGGAGTCGGCGCTCCAGCGAGCGGAAGCGTTTCCTTCCAGAGATCGCGCGTCTGCAGGTACTCTTCCAGCCAGCCGCGGTGTTCACCGCAGGCCAGCCACGTCTTCCGACGCTCCGGGGTGTGAATCCGCGGGTTGTTCCACAGGAGCCGCCACACGGCCGGCTGCCGGCAGCCCTTGCGGGAGCAAACCGCCGGAGCGCCGGCCTCCGGGTCCGACGGCTCGGATCCGGTGCGGGGAGCGGCGCCGGTGGTGCGGGCCAGCTGGTCAAGAAGGTTCATGCTGAAGGTGGTGCCTTATCTTCGTGGTGGCTGTCGGCCGGGTTCCCGTCAGCGGGGTCGTCCTCAACGATCTCGCCGTGCAGCAGTGTGGTCTCCGGGGAGTCGCGGTGCTCCTCCGGCCGCGGCGCCTCAATGGCCGGCGGCGGAAGCGAGTCGATCATGGAATCCGACGCCGTCATGTTGCGGGTGTCGCTGCCGGCATTGGCAATGATCACGGCGAAATACGGAAGCACGACGGCGGCCGCGATGACAACCCAGAGCAGCCAGCCGTGCACAACAAACATCAGGCCCAAGCACACAATGCGGATGCCCATGGACACCGAATACTTGATCATGCGTGCGTGCATCTCATCGGTGTGCGCCGTGCGGGCGTCAGTGATCCGGGGGACCGAAACGCCGCGGCTGGATTCCTTGTTCATCACTCTCCCAAACAGATTCATCCATTGTCGCACTGGATCCCGTGATGTTGAAGTTGGTTCCGGCCGGGCTAGGATCAAGTTCATCCAACCCACACTCCCAGCGGAGGAAATCTGTGCACAACAACACCCAGCCGTCCACCGGCCGCAGCGTCCTGGTCACCGGCGGCAACCGCGGCATCGGACTGGCCATCGCCCAGGCGTTCCTTGCCAACGGCGACCAGGTAGCCATTACCTACCGCAGCGGGGACGTGCCCGAGGGCCTCCTCGGCGTCAAGGCCGACGTCACCGACATGGCGTCGGTGGATGCCGCATTCACCGAGGTGGAGGCAGCCCACGGCCCCGTGGAGGTCCTAGTGGCCAACGCGGGCATCACCCGCGACACCCTGCTGCTGCGGATGAGCGAAGACGACTTCACCGACGTCGTGGACACCAACCTCACCGGCGCCTTCCGTGTCATCAAGCGGGCCTCGAAGGGCATGATCAAGCTGCGCCGCGGACGGGTTGTCCTGATCTCCTCGGTGGTGGGCCTGTACGGCTCGCCCGGCCAGATCAACTACGCGGCCTCCAAGGCGGGGCTGGTCGGCATTGCCCGCTCCCTGACGCGGGAACTCGGCTCGCGGAACATCACCGCCAACGTGGTGGCGCCGGGCTTCATCAACACCGACATGACCCGGGCCCTGCCGGAGGACACGCAGAAGAATTACCTGTCCTCCATTCCCGCCAAGCGGTTCGCCGAGCCGGAGGAAGTGGCCGGCGTGGTGCGCTGGATCGCCAGCCCCGAAGCCGCCTACATTTCCGGTGCCGTCATCCCCGTTGACGGCGGACTGGGAATGGGCCACTAGCGCTCCGCCCACCGCGCCGGCCGGCGCCGTCCGCACCGGGCCTGCCAACGTCCCCGGGGGAATTCCTTGGAGGTTTCCACCACTGTGGAGAACCCCGGGGGCTGGCAGGATGGAATCTGTTGCTTAAAACTTTGGATACTTTCCACAATCTTCACGAAGGAGCACCCATGGGCCTGCTGGACGGCAAAGCCGCCATCGTTACCGGATCCTCACGCGGCATCGGAGCGGAGGTGGCCAAGTTCCTGGCCGCCGAGGGGGCCGGCGTGGTGGTCAACTACCGGCAGAAGGCACCGCGGGCCAACAAGGTGGTCACCGGCATCGAGAACGACGGCGGCCGTGCCGTTGCCGTCGGCGCCGACCTGACGTCGCCCGAGGGCCCGGCGGCGCTGGTTGCTGCCGCCACGGAGAATTTCGGCGGGGTGGATGTCCTGGTGCTGAACGCATCCGGCGGCATGGAGAGCGGCGTCGAAGAAGACTACGCGCTGAAGCTCAACCGCGATGCGCAGGTCAACATGCTCACCGCGGCACTGGAGGTCATGCCGGCCGGATCGCGCGTGGTCTTCGTCACCAGCCACCAGGCACATTTCATCAACACGGTGCCCACCATGCCCGAATACGAGCCGGTGGCGCGCAGCAAGCGGGCCGGCGAGGACGCCCTGCGCGACATGCTCCCGCAGCTCGAGGCCAAGGGCATCACGCTGGTGGTGGTGTCCGGGGACATGATCGAAGGAACCGTCACTGCAACGCTCCTGGACCGCGCCAACCCCGGAGCGATCGAAGCGCGCCGCGTGGAGGCCGGCCGGCTGTACTCGGTGCAGGAGTTCGGCGCCGAGGTGGCCCGCATGGCCACCGCCGACGTTTCCTCCGGCCACACCGAATACGTGGGCGGCGCCGACTACCTCGGGGTTGCCGGGTAGTTCTGAACGGCTGGTCCTGACGGCTCTGTCCGGAGCCGAACGAAGTGCTGCACCACGTCCAGGTTGGGCAGGTTCAGCACGGCATCAGCGGCGGCCTGCACTGCCGGCTTGGCGTTGAACGCCACGCCCAGCGCGGCCGCCGCCAGCATGTCCAGATCATTGGCGCCGTCGCCCACCGCAATGGTGTGCCGCTCGTTTATGCCCAGGCCCGCCGCCCACGTCCGCAGGGACCGGGCCTTCTCGGCGCGGTCCACCACCGGTCCGTCGACGGTTCCGGTCAGGACACCGTCGGAAATGCCCAGCAGGTTGGCCTTGGCGTGGGTGAGCTGCAGGCGCTCGGCCAGCGGCGCGAGCACCTGGCTGAAACCGCCCGACACCACCGCCACCGCGTGGCCGGCGGCCAGGAACTCCTTGACCAGCGCCTCCGCTCCGTCGGAGAGCTCGATCCGGGCGCCGACCTCGTTTATGACCGACGCCGGCAGTCCGGCCAGCGCGGAAACGCGCTGGTGCAGGCTCTGCGTGAAGTCCAGTTCACCGCGCATGGCGGCTTCGGTCACCGCCGCGACTTCCGCCTCACGTCCGGCGTGGGCGGCCAGCAGTTCAATGACCTCCTGCTTGATCAGGGTGGAATCCACGTCCATGATCAGCAGTTTCCGTGCCGGTTCCAGCAGTGAGGACGGCACGACGGCGCTCTGCGCGCCTGCCGCTGCAGTGCCCAGGGCGGCCGCCGCTGCGGTGACGGCCAGCCGCAGCAGCTCGATGCCGCCGTCGTATGCCACCAGCAACTTGGTGACGACGTACCCGTCGCCGGAGGCGTTCTCCAGCTCCAGGATGCGTCCGCCGACGGTGCCCACCGCCTGCTGGACGGCGGACAGGTAGGCGTCGCCCAGTTCCCGGCCGTAGCTGACGACGCTGTACTGAGCAGCGGCACCGGATACAGGAACGGCACTGGACTGCGGAGAATTCTGGGTGGGCATTGGGCATCCGTTTCTTCGGGCGGGGCTGGAACTGCGGGGCTGCCGGCATCACGTTTAGCCATCGGCCCTTTCTTTAGCCTAATGTCTAGTGCTATGAGTGATGTTCTTGAATTTGCTGCCGTAAGTGTCGTTCGCGGCGGCAAGACCCTGTTGGACGCAGTTAACTGGCAGGTCAAGGAGGGGGAGCGCTGGGTCATCATGGGGCCCAACGGCGCCGGAAAGACCACGCTGCTGCAGATCGCCGGCGGACGCATGCACCCCACCCGCGGAGTCGCCGGAATCCTTGAGGAAGTCCTCGGAACGGTCGACGTGTTTGAACTGCGCCCGCGGATCGGCCTGGCCTCAGCGGCACTGGCAAACCAGATCCCCGAGCATGAAACCGTGCTCAACGTGGTGCTGACCGCGTCCTACGGCATGACCGGACGCTGGCGCGAAAAGTACGAAAAGCTCGACGAACGCCGCGCTTTCCACCTGCTCCACGACTGGGGCATGTCCACCTTCATCAACCGCAGCTTTGCGTCCCTGAGCGAGGGTGAGCGCAAGCGCGTCCAGATTGCCCGGGCCCTGATGACCGACCCGGAGCTGCTGCTCCTGGACGAGCCGGCGGCCGGCCTGGACCTGGCGGGCCGCGAGGACCTGGTGGCACGCCTGGCGGACCTGGCCCGCGACGAGGAAGCACCCGCGATGGTCCTGGTCACCCACCATCTTGAAGAGGTGCCTCCGGGCTTCACCCACGCGCTGCTGCTGCGCGACGGCGGCGTCGTGGCCTCCGGTCCGATCGACGGCGTCTTCACCGAAGAGAACCTCAGCGCCGCCTTCGACCTGCCGCTGGACGTGCATCACGACGGCGGCCGGTGGTCCGCCACCGCCCGCCGCTGACGCTGCCCCGCAGGCGGTAGCGTCATGGACCTGTTCCATAGCGCCCTGGTCTTTTTTGCCGGACTGTGGGCGGGAACCATCAACGCCGTCGTCGGCTCCGGCACACTGGTAACCTTCCCGGTCCTGGTGGCCCTGGGCTATGCCCCGGTGGCCGCCACCATTTCCAATGCCATGGGACTGATCGCCGGAAACCTGGCCGGGTCCTGGGGCTACCGGCGGGAACTGGCCGGGCTGAAATCAACACTCCTGAAACTGCTGCCGGCCTCGATCCTGGGCGGCATCACCGGCGCGGCGCTGCTGCTGCACCTGCCGGAGAGCGTGTTCAGTGCGGTGGCGCCGTACCTGATTGTGGTGGCGCTGCTGTTCGTCATCTTCCAGCCCGCACTGCAGCGGTGGGTTCGCCGCCGTGCCGAAGCGTCAGCGCCGGAGCCGCAGTCCGGCGGATCCACCCTTTCCGCCGCGCCGAAAGCTCCCCGCCGCCAGACCGTGATCCTGATCATCCTGATCTATCTGGCCGGCGTCTACGGCGGCTACTTTGTGGCTGCGCAGGGAATCCTGCTGGTGGGAATCCTGGGCATCTTCCTGCACGGCAGCATCCAGAATGCCAACGCCATGAAGAACATCCTGGTGCTGGGCGTGAACATCGTGGCAGCAGTTTCCTACCTGCTCTTCGCCTTCGACCGGATTGTGTGGCCAGTGGTCGCCCTCATTGCCGTGAGCTCGCTGATCGGCGGTTTTGCCGGCGCTGCCCTGGGGCGCAGGCTCTCGCCGGTGGTCCTGCGCACGGTCATCGTGCTGCTGGGCCTGGTGGCACTGTGGAATATGCTGTTCTGAGTGACCCTCCAGTACCTTCGCACCGCCGCCGACCCGCGCGTCGCCGACTACACCAACCTGACCGACACCGCCCTGCGCCGCCGCCGCGAGCCCGCGGAAGGCATGTACATCGCCGAGTCCTCCAAAGTTCTGCGCCGGGCTCTGGACGCCGGGCACCGGCCCCGGTCCTTTTTCCTGGCCGAGAAGTGGATTCCCGACCTGCAGGACCTGCTGGACCGGTATCCGGAGGTTCCCGCCTATGTAGGCACGGCGGAAATCCTGGAGGAAATCACCGGATTCCATCTGCACCGCGGTGCGCTGGCCGCCATGGAGCGCCCGGCGCCCCGTGAACTGGGCCCGCTGCTGGCCTCTGCCCGGCGGGTTGCCGTGCTGGAGGACATCGTGGACCACACCAACATTGGTGCCATCTTCCGCTCCGCGGCAGCACTGCAGGTGGACGCCGTCCTCGTCAGTCCGCGCTGCGCCGACCCGCTCTACCGGAGGGCCATCCGCGTCAGCATGGGAGCGGTCTTCCAGGTGCCCTGGGTGCGGCTGGAAGACTGGCCCGGCCAGCTGGCGGCGCTGCGCGACGCCGGCTTCGTCACCGCCGCACTGGCCCTGGCCGAGGATTCGGTAAGCCTGGACGAGCTCGGGGCCCGCCGGGACGAGCGCCTGGCCCTGGTGCTGGGAACCGAGGGGGACGGCCTGGCCGCCGGCACCCTCTCCGCCGTCGACCTCACCGTCCGGATCCCCATGAGCGCGGGAGTGGACTCGCTGAATGTCGCTGCCGCCAGTGCCGTGGCGTTCTGGGAATGCCGGCCGCAGCCGAAATAGGCGCGGTTTCGCTTACCTTCATCCGGCTTTGGTGCAACACTTGCGTCGTCATTGATCACCCTCCGCATTCGTTCCTGAGGCCGCTATGCGTATTGGTTCAAGCCGGGCGTTCCAGCGCCGGCGCTCTTCCCGGGCCGGGCCTTCGGCTGCCCGTTCTCCTGACAACGCCCGTGTTTCTGCCTGGACGGCGGCGCTGGCGGCCGCGCTGCTGCTGCCGCTGGCGGCCTGCGGGCCGACCGCCGAACAGTTCAGGGACAGGCAGAGCGTGTCCGGCCCGGCATCCGTGCCCGGGGCACCGGCACCGCGTCCGGTTCTGCCCTCTCCTTCAGCGCCGCCCTCTCCTTCAGTGCCGGCCACCCCAAGCGCCGCCGTGCCGGAACCGGCCGCGGAACCGCTGAAGGTCGGCGTCAGCGGCAGCCAAGCCGGCATGCCCCAGCTGGTCCAGGACGCCTGCCAGTTCCTGCTGCGCCGCGACCCGGCGGTTATGCCGCCGAACGAGGCCGCGGCCTGCATCAGCGCCGGCATGACCGCCGGAGGCGGAGCAACGCAGACCCTGGGAACGGCGTCGAGCTGGCTCCCGCAGGGACAACACACCGTGCAGTTCACCACCGCGCCGGAGTTCTCCCTCACCCTGGAAAACCAGGGACTGGACCTGCGGATCACGGCGGGCGCCGGCGGCAGCAGCGTCGACACCGGCGGGGGCAGGATCAAGGCCGATGCCTCCGGCACCCCCGAGGAGGCCTACGCGGCAGTGCTGGCCTCCGCCGCCGAGCTCACCGTGAACCCGGACCGGGTGGGAGCAATGTTCGGCGGCGCCGCAGCCCTGGAGGTGGATTACGGCGCCATCCTCAACGGGGCCGCCAGGACCAAGATCAGCGGGGTCCGCGCCGGGGATGCCGCCGCCGATGACATGATGCCAACGGAGCTGACGGTGTGGCTCGACGATTACTATCGACCGGTCCGTTTTGAACTCACCGGACAGGCCAGGGGAATCAGCTCCAGCATCACGGCCGTCAACAGCGCATGGGACCTCCGGCAGTAACGGGACCTCCGGCAGTAACCGGATCCGGCTTTAACCAGCGGCCCGGGATGCGGTATGCTGAATTGCTGATCCCCGTGTGCGCATTGAACTGCACCGCATGGGGGCATTCCAAGCTTTCAACCACCAGTGCCTGGCAAAATCCAGGCACCAAAAGAAGGTAATACATTGAAGTCTGATATCCACCCCAAGTATGGCCCGGTTGTTTTCCGCGATCTCGCGTCCGACACCGCGTTCCTGACGAACTCCACGGCTACTTCCGCCAAGACGATCGAGTGGGAAGACGGCAACACCTACCCCCTCATCGAGGTGGAAATCTCCTCCGCATCGCACCCGTTCTACACGGGCAAGCAGCGCATCATGGACTCCGCCGGCCGTGTCGAGCGCTTCAACGCCCGCTTCAAGGGCTTCGGCGGCAAGAAGTAACCCGTTCGTAAAGAACAGCACAGGTTCTAGACTAGGAAGGCCCGCCCGGACATCCGGGCGGGCCTTTTTACTTGCGGAAAAGGAAACTCAATGAGCAGCTCAGAACGGCACAACAACCGCCTGCACGGTGAGTTCAAGGTGGCCGGCGGCAAACTTGTGGTGGTGGACCTGGAAGTCAGGGACGGCAAGCTGGCGGACGTGTCGCTCAGCGGTGACTTCTTCCTGGAGCCCGACGACGCCCTGGCGGACATCAACAAAGCGCTGGAGGGACTTCCGGAAGACACGGCCGGCATTGACATTGCTGCCGCTGTCCGACGGAACCTGCCCGCTGACGCCGTCCTGTTCGGATTCTCGCCGGAAGCCATTGCCACCACTGTGCGCCGCGCGCTGGCCAAGGCCACAGGCTGGAACGACCACCAGTGGGAGATCATCGGCCCCACACCCCTCTCCACACCGATGCACGTTGCCATGGACGAGGTCCTGGCCGAGGAGGTCGGAGCGGGCAGGCGCAACCCCACCCTCCGGTTCTGGGAATGGGAAGCACCATCGGTGGTCATCGGCAGTTTCCAGTCGCTGCGCAACGAGGTTGACCCGCAGGGCGCCGAAAAGCACGGGGTGACGGTGGTGCGCCGCATCAGCGGCGGCGGGGCCATGTTCATGGAACACGGCAACGCCATCACCTACTCGATTTACGTACCGCAGTCCCTGGTGGACGGACTCAGTTTCGCCGAGTCCTATCCGTTCCTTGACGCCTGGGTGATGGAGTCGCTGGAGAAGCTGGGCATCAAGGCCTGGTACCAGCCGCTCAACGACATCGCCACTGACCAGGGGAAGATTGGCGGTGCCGCCCAGAAGCGTTTCAGCAACGGCGGAATGCTGCACCACGTCACCATGTCCTACGACATTGACGCCGACAAAATGCTCGAAGTCCTGCGGATCGGCAAGGAAAAGCTCTCCGACAAGGGCACCACCAGCGCCAAGAAGCGGGTCGATCCGCTGCGCCGCCAGACCGGGCTGACCCGGGAAGAAATCATCTCCACCATGATGGAAACCTTCACCGCGCGCTACGGCGCGGTTCCCGCCGGCATCACCGGCGAGGAGCTGGCGCGGGCCGAAGCCAAGGTGGCCGAGAAGTTCGGCACCGCGGAATGGCTCAACCGGGTTCCGTAACGCTCCTGCCGCGGCAGGGCAGGAGCACGACGGCGAAGTTGGCGCCGCGGTGCTCCTGCCCTAGTAGACTGCCGAGCATGGAAAAAAAGTCCCTGACCGCCTTGGTGCGGACCCAGCTGCAGCTCGCCGGCGGAGCGTCGAGCGGACGCAGTGCCCAGACGGTTTACGGGGGCCACGAACACGTGCTCCGGCAAACACTTATCGCCCTGAACGCCGGATTCCTCCTGGACGAACATGAAAACCCCGGCGAAGCGACGATCCACGTGCTGAAGGGCCGTGTCCGGCTGCATTCGGAAGGGGATTCCTGGGAAGGCTCGGCAGGGGACCTGCTGATCGTGCCGCAGGCCCGGCATTCCCTCGAGGCGGTGGAGGACTCCGCGGTGCTGCTGACTGTCGCCAAGCGGGACCGCTGACCGTCCTGCCCCGTTGCCCCGAGCAGCGGGCTGCGCTTTAGTCGGTCCGGGAGGCTGCTGCGAGGACCCCGGCAAGGTCGGCGGGACGGCTCCACATGGGCCAGTGGCCCGTCGGCAAGTCGATAAGGTCCAGATTCTCGAGCCTGGCCACTTCGGCGAACACGGGATGGCCGGAACGGGCCAGCTCCATCATCTGCGTGCTCGGGATCGAGCAGCAGACAAGGGTTGCCGGGACCTTGAACCGTTCCTCGTTGCCGAGCTCCACAGGCTGGCGCAACACGGGCCCGGGTTCGGGAACCGCCCGCGTCCGGAAACGCTCAAGAACGTCGGCGTTCAGGCCGTCAAGACTGGCCTGCTGTCCGAGCGCTTCAAAGGACGGCAGCGGAAGCTCTTCCATTTCCGCGGGGACACCGGGGTCGAAGACGGTACCGGACGCGACCGGACCACTGTCGACCCAGATCACCCGGCGGATCAGGTGGGGGTGCCGATCGAGCACGAGGCTCACCGGAGTGCTGGCTCCGCTGTGGGCGACGATGACCACCGGGCCGGTTTCCCCGGCCATGGCCTGCTCGACTGCCGCTGTCTGATCGTGGAGAGTCCTGGACGCCCTGTCCGGGTCTGTCCCGTCGAGGCCGGGCAAGGTGAGGGGAACAGCTCGCCGGCCCATGGCAGTCAGGTGTTCCAGGACTTCGTCCCACGCCCAGGCTCCCAGCCAGTGTCCCGGGATCAGAAGGATGGTCGGGCTGTTCGTGTGAGTCGTCATGCCACAATGCTCGCAGGCGGCGCAGCGGTGCGCACGGGGTCCGTGCACACCGCCGGCGCCTACCTGCCGGCAGCCTGTGCCCGCAGCGCCCGCAGCAGCTGGTCCTGCTGCTCCACGATGATCCTGCGCAGGGCCGCCGGGGCCTGCGGGTTCGCCTCGAGCCAGTCCATGCTGGCCACCAGGACCGGGTGATCGGCGGGAACCATGTGCTCGGGCAGGTCTTGTGCGCCCGGGAACAGCCCGGTGACAATGCGGCTGGCCAGCTCAATGCTGCGGGAGCTCCACACCAGGGCCAGCGACGCGAAGTAGTCGGCGGCGAAGACCCCCAACAGCTCGGTGCTGCCAATGGTGAAGCCTTCGATGGTGGCCGACAGCAACTGGTTGGACAGCTCGTCCGAATGAACGGCATCCTGCCACGCGGCGGCCTTGGCGGCGGGTTCGGGGAACGCCGCCGTCGCGGTCGTGAAGCCCACCCGTCCGGAAGCGGTGGAATCGCGCGCCAGTTCGGCGTCCAGCTCCGCCCGGCGGGCATTGCCGGTCGCGGCCAGCGCCACCCACAACAGCCAGCGCAGGTCCGAGTCCACGGCCAGCCCCGGCACCTTCACCGTTCCGTCCAGCAGGCCCCGCAGCAGCTCTGCGTGCGCGGCGCTGCGCCGCCCCAGGGCCGCCGCGCTGCGGGCCCACACCAGCTGCCGGTCGCTGCCGGGATCCGCGGCGTGGAGCTGCTCGACCACCAGCGAGTACAGGTTCTCGCGCAGGGTGCTGCGGTGTTCCGCCGGAGCATAGCGGTCCACGGCAAAACGGGCGTTGTCGAGGATCACCTGCAGGACGCCGGCCCCGGTTTCCGCCGGCGCGGCCTGCACGATCAGCCGGACATAGTCCCGGGCGCTGAGCGCCCCGTCCCGAACGCTGTTCCACAGGGCCGAGAAGCACACGGCCCGGGTCAGCGGATCGGGAATCAGGCCCAGGAAATGCAGCAGGGTCTGCAGGGAGTCGTTGTCGAACCGGATCTTGGCGTAGGTCAGGTCCTCGTCGTTCAGCAGCAGCAGCGCCGGACGCTGCGTTCCCACCAGCTCGGGCACATCGGTGCGCGGCCCGACGACGTCGATCTCCAGGCTGCCGGTGCGCACCAGGGTGCTTCCCGCGGCGAGGTCGCCGGTGTTGTCCGGGTTGTACAGTCCGATGCGCAGGCGGTGCGGCCGCGGCACCTGCTCGCCGCTGACCGGATCCGGAGCGTCCTGGACAATCGTCACGGAGGTGTAGGCGCCGTCGTCGTCCGTTTCGACGCGGGGAGTCAGGGTCGGCACGCCGGCTGTCTGCAGCCACAGCCGGGACCAGGCGGCCATGTCCCGGCCCGAGGCCGTGCTCAGGGCGTCGAGCAGGTCAGCGAGGGTGGTGTTGCCGTAGGCATGGTCGCGGAAATAATTGCGGGCCGCCGCGATGAACGCGTCGAAGCCCACGTAGGCGACCAGCTGCTTGAGCACTGACGCGCCCTTGGCGTAGGTGATGCCGTCAAAATTCTGCTTGGCCGCTTCGAGGTCGGTGATGTCCGCGACGATCGGATGGGTGGTGGGCAGCTGGTCCTGGACATACGCCCAGGCCTTGCGGCGGTTGGCAAAGGAGACCCAGGAATTGGTGAAGTCGGTGGCCTGGTCAACGGCGAGGGCACCCATGTAGTCGGCGAAGGATTCCTTCAGCCAGAGGTCGTCCCACCACGCCATGGTCACGAGGTCGCCGAACCACATGTGAGCCATTTCGTGCAGGATGGTGTTGGCGCGTGCCTCGTACTGGGCCTCGGTGGCCTTGGATCGGAACACGTAGGCGTCGGTAAAGGTCACCAGGCCCGGGTTTTCCATGGCCCCCAGGTTGTACTCGGGAACGAAGGCTGAATCGTACTTGCCGAACGGATACGGGTAGGCGAACAGCCCGTGGAAGTAGTCCAGGCCGCGCTTGGTGATGTCGAAGATGTTCTGCGGATCAAAGGACCCGGCCATGGAGGCCCGGCAGTAGGCACCCAGCGGAACATCCAGGACCGACCCGTCCTCCAGTGTTCCGGACCAGGAATCCTCAGCCTTGAAATACGGTCCGGCCAGCACCGACGTGATGTAGGTGGAGATGCGCCGGGTGGGCGCGAATTCCCGGCGGCTGTACTGCCCCTCAGCAAGCGGCGTGCACGAGACCTCTGCCCCGTTGGAGGCCACGGCCCAGTCCGAGGGCGCCGTTACCGCGAACGTGAAGGCGGCCTTCAGGTCCGGCTGTTCGAAGTTCGCAAACACGCGCCGGGCGTCGGCGGGCTCGTACTGGGTATAGAGGTAGGTGCGGGAATCCGCCGGATCGGTGAACCGGTGCATTCCCTCGCCGCTGCGGCTGTACAGGGCCGTCCCGTCCACCGTGACGGTGTTCTCGGGAGCCAAATCCGCCAAGTGGATCCGCGAACCGTCCACTGTGCCCTCCAGCGGCAGCTCCCGGCCGTTCAGGACCACGGAGGACACGCCGCCGTGGATAAAGTCCAGGAACGTGGCCGCGCCGGGCTCAGCACAGCGGAACGTGATGGTGCTCCGGGACCGGAACCCGGGAGCATCAGGGTCCTCGGCGGTGCTCAGATCAAGATCGACGTCGTAGGTTGCAACGGATATAAGGGCTGAGCGGGCGGCGGCTTCTTCACGGCGCAGATTCTGGTTCGACACCCCATCATTCAACCACTTTCCTTCTTCAACGGGCCGTGGCGTACCGGGCGGTCGATTACCTGGACAGGGTCAGCGCCAGAGCCAGCCCCAGGCCGCCAATGAGGAACCAGGAAACCAGTGCGGCGGCCAGGGCCCGGAATCCGGACACGAACAGAGCCCGGAACCGCACTCCGGCGCCCAGGGCGAAGAGGGCGGCGGCGAAAAATACTTCCTGCACCACGGCGGCGGCCGACAGCACGCTTTCCGGCAGCACCCCGGTGGTGCGGACAACAATGAGGGCGAGGAACCCGGCCACAAACAGCGGCACCAGCGGCGGCAGTTTGCCCGGGGTCTGTTCTCCCCGGGCCGACCGGCGCCCGAGCAGTCCGGCGGCGGCGGCCAGCGGAGCCAGCAGGACCACCCGCGCCAGCTTGACGACGACGGCGGCGGCGAGCGCCGCCGTGCCTGCCGTCTGCGCGGTGGCGACCACCTGGCCGACGTCGTGGACGGAGGCGCCGGCCCAGATGCCCAGCGTTTCGGCCGGCAAATCCAGGAGCGACCCCAGCAGCGGCAGCACGCCGATGGCGAGCGTTCCGCAAAGGGTAACCAGCGCTATCGGCACCACCGTGTCTTCGTGCCGCACCCTGCGGGCCGCGGCCATCGCACCGATGGCGGAGACTCCGCAGATCGAGAAGCCCGAAGCGATCAGCAGGGGCTCCTGCCCCGGCAGGCGAAACGCCCGGCACACCAGGTAGGTTCCGGCGAAGGCCGCCCCCACCAGCGCTGCGATCAGGAGCAGGGCGGTCCAGCCCAGGCCGGCAATATCGACCAGCGAGACCTTCAACCCCAGCAGCACGATGCCGGCCCGCATCAGTCTCCGGGCCGCCAGCGACAGCCCCGGCTTCAGCGGGCCGGCCACGGCCGGGGAAATCCCCGGCAGGTTCGCGGCGAGCAGCCCAAGGACCACCGCCGTGGTCAGGACCGGCAGCCAGGGAAACAGCCAGTGCAGCAGGTACGCAGGAAGCACTGCCGCGGCAGCGGTGACCAGGCCGGGCAGCACTGCGGTGGCGGTTCTTTGCAGGGGAGTGCGGTTCACGGTTCCACCCTGCCGCAGAATCCTTTCCCCGCCAAACATGACCGCTCAGCTCCCGGTTCCCGTTCCAACGGGAGTTTGCCGGCGGCTGCTTTGTTAGAGTGAACAGCACCCCCTACCGCCAGAGGCAAACCCATGCACGTGGACGATCAGATGCCCGAACAGCCCTGGACATTATCTGCTTCGCAGGTTGCGGCGCAGTTGGAGGTTACCCCGGACACCGGGCTCTCCGCCGACCAGGCACAGCAGCGCACCACCCGGTACGGCCGCAACGAACTGGCTGCGGGCCGGAAGGTTCCGGCCTGGCGCAAGATCCTGGGCCTGCTGACGGACCGCCTCATCCTGGTGCTGATCGCTGCTGCCGTCATCAGCGCCGCCGTCTCCCGGGAATGGGAAACGCCGGTGGTCATCCTCGCGGTGATCACGCTGAACACGGTGCTGAACTATGTGCAGGAGCAACGGGCGGAAAACAGCCTGGAAGCCCTGCGGAGCACATCGATCTCAGTGGCCACGGTCCGCCGCGGCGGACGGACACTGGACATCCCGCGCACCGACCTGGTGCCCGGCGACGTGGTCCTCCTGGAGGCCGGGGACACCATTCCCGCTGACGGCCGGCTGCTGGAAGCCGTCCGGCTGCAGGTGGCCGAGGCAGCGCTGACGGGGGAGTCGCAGCCCGTCAACAAGACCACGGCTGCCCTGGCCGACCCCGAACTGCCGGTGGGCGACCGCACCAACATGCTCTACATGGACACCGATGTGAGCCGCGGCCGTGCGGTGCTGCTGGTCACCGGCACCGGCATGGAGACCCAGATCGGCCGGATCGCCCACCTCCTGGGCACCACGGCGGACGAAAAAACGATCCTGCAGCGCAGCATCGACCAGCTGGCCAGGCTGCTGACCTACGTGGCGCTGATCGTCGTCGCCGTCGTGTTCGTGCTCGGCCTGCTGCGCGGGGACAGCTGGGAAGATCTGTTCCTGACCGCCGTCTCCCTGGCAGTGGCCACCATCCCCGAAGGACTGACCGCCGTCGTCGCCTTCACGCTGGCCATGGGAGCGTCCCGGCTGGCGGCCCGCGGCGCCATCATCAAGCAGCTGGCGGCCGTGGAGACCCTGGGCAGCACCTCCCAGATCTGCACCGACAAGACCGGCACCCTGACCCTGAACGAGATGACCGTGCGGCGCGTCTACGCGGCCTCCGGCCGGGTCTTCCGGGTGTCAGGGTCCGGGTACTCCACCGAAGGGGCCCTGCTCAGCGCCGACGGACACCCGGTCTCCGCCCTTACCCCGGCGTTCCTCGGCTTCGCCCTGTGCAACGACGCATCGGTGCGCGACGGCGTCCTCACCGGTGATCCCACCGAGGGCGCCCTGGTGGTGCTGGCGGAAAAGGGCGGCATCGACGCCGACGGCGCACGCGCTTCCCATCCGCGGATGGCCGAAGTTCCCTTCGACTCCGACTACAAATTCATGGCCACGTTCAACCGTTCTCCCGGCGGCGGGGACGCGGCCGACGACGCATCCGGAGAGAGAGCGCCCGGGGAGGCGGCGGGCGGGGAACTGTTCTGCTACGCCAAGGGAGCCCCCGGAGTCCTGCTGGAGCGCTCGGAGTTCCTGTCCACCGCGGACGGAGACCGGCCGCTGCGCCCCGAGGACCGGAAACGGATCTCGGAGGAAGTGGCGGCCCTGGCCCGGCAGGGGCTGCGCACCATGGCAGCAGCGGGCCGGCCGGTGGACGGCGGGCTGCCCGCCGATTCCGATGCCCTCCGGGACAGCGTCACCGGGCTGACCCTGTACGCCGTCGTCGGCATCATGGATCCGCCCCGCCCCGAAGCCGCCGAAGCGATAGCGCGGGCCCACCGGGCCGGAATCAGCGTGCACATGATTACCGGCGACCACCTGATCACTGCCTCCGCCATCGCCAAGGACCTTGGAATCGGCGGCGAAGCGGTCTCCGGTTCCGCCCTTGACGGCCTCGACGACCAGGCGCTGCGCGAACGGGCTCCCGGCTACGGGGTGCTGGCGCGGGTTTCGCCCGAGCACAAGATCCGGATGGTGGAGGCGCTGCAGGCGGACGGCGCCGTGGTTGCCATGACCGGCGACGGCGTCAACGACGCCCCGGCGCTCAAGCGCGCCGACATCGGCATCGCGATGGGCATCACCGGCACCGACGTGTCCAAGGGCGCGGCGCGGATGATCCTCACGGATGACAATTTCGCCACCATCGTCACCGCTGTGCAGGAAGGCCGGGGCATCTACGCGAACATCCTCAAGTTCGTCAGCTTCCAGCTCACCACGGCGTGGGGGTTCGTGCTGATTTTCCTGGCGGCTGCGGCGTTCTCGCTGGCCGGCGGAGCGCCCTTCACCGCCCTGCAGATCCTCTGGGTCAACATCATCATGGACGGCCCGCCGGCGCTGGCGCTGGGCGTGGATCCAGCCGATCCTGACCTGATGAAGCAGCCGCCGCGGCCGGCCCGGGAACCGCTGCTGACTCGCCGGCGGATCCTGCGGATCCTGACGATGGGCATTGTCATGGCGGTGGGGACCTGCAGCGTCCTCTACCTGGCGCCGCAGATGTATCCCGAAAGCGCCGGCGACCCGCTGTTCGCCACCACCCTGGCGTTCACGACCTTCGTGTTCTACCAGGCCTTCAACCTGCTGAACGTCCGCTCGGCCACGGGCAGCGTCTTCTCGCTGCACACCTTCACCAACCGGGCGATCTGGGTGTCGCTGGCCGCCGTCGTCGTCCTGCAGGTCCTGGTGGTGCAGCTGGGCGTGCTGCAGGGGCTCTTCGACACCACCGACCTGACCTCCGGCCAGTGGTTCCTGGCTCTCGGCGTCGGGTCGACGGCGCTGTGGATCTCCGAGATCCGGAAGGCGGTCTCCCGCTTCCGGCTGCGGACCTCAGCGCCGGCTTACCAGGGTGAGGGCTTGTAGTCCTTCAGGAAGACGCCGAACTGGTCAACGCCTTCCTCACCCATGACGATCGGGTCGTAGACCCGGGCAGCGCCGTCGACCAGGTCCAGGGGGGCGTGGAAGCCCTCCTCGGCCAGGCGCACCTTCGTGGGGTGCGGCCGCTCATCGGTGATCCAGCCGGTGTCCACGGCCGTCATCAGGATGCCGTCGCTTTCCAGCATTTCTTCGGCGCTGGTGCGGGTAAGCATGTTCAGCGAGGCCTTGGCCATGTTGGTGTGCGGATGCCCGGGGCCCTTGTACCGGCGGGAGAACTGGCCCTCCATCGCCGAGACGTTCACGATGTACTTCCGGCGGGCGCCCGAGGCGGCCATGGCCGGCCGCAACCGGTTGACCAGCAGGAACGGTGCGGTCACGTTGCAGAGCTGGACCTCGAGCATCTCCAGCGGTTCCACCTGGTCCACCACCTGGGTCCAGCTGTTGATCGGTGCGGTGTCCGGCACCAGTCCGCCGGCATCAATGGCCGTTCCGGCGCCCAGCTTCTCCAGCGAGGAGGAACCGGCCGTCAGCGCCAGCGAGGTGACGGCGTCGCCGGCGAGCACGGGATGTTCCGCGATCGACCCCGCCAGTGCTGTGGGATGGGCGTTGTGGGTGTGGCCGAAGGTCACCAGCTCCGGCATGTTGCCGGCCGGCAGTTCCTCCAGTTCGGCGTCGACCAGCGGCTGGTACGCGTTGGACGTGCGGCGCACCGTCTGGGCGGCGTTGTTGATCAGGATGTCCAGGGGTCCGGCGTCGGCCACTGACTCGGCCAGCGAGATGACCTGGGCCGGGTCGCGCAGGTCAATGCCGACGATCCGCAGCCGGTGCAGCCAGTCCGCGGAGTCCTCCATGGCGGCGAAGCGCCGGGCGGCGTCTTTGGGGAAGCGGGTGGTGATGGTGGTGTGCGCGCCGTCGCGCAGCAGCCGCAGGGCGATGTACATGCCGATCTTGGCGCGGCCGCCGGTCAGCAGGGCACGTTTTCCGGTGAGGTCGGTGCGGGCGTCGCGCTTGGCATGGCTGAAGGCAGCACATTCCGGGCAGAGCTGATGGTAGAACGCGTCAACCACGGTGTAGGGCTGCTTGCAGATGTAGCAGTTGCGCGGCTTCAGCAGCGTTCCGGCCGACGGTCCGTGCGCCGAGGTCCGCAGCTGGGCGCCGCGGGTTTCGTCGTCGATGCGGTCGGCGGCTCCGGTGGCGGTGCGGGCGACGACGGCGCGGTCGGCGTCCGCAGCGGCGTCGCGCTTTTCATTCTTCCGGTGCTTCTTCACGGATTTGAACATTTTGGCGGTCGCCCGGCGGACGGCAACGTAATCCGGGTGCTCCTCGTCCAGGACGTGGATGGAGGACAGGACCCGCAGGCAGGCCTGCAGATCTTCGGGAGTCAGGTCGGGGGTGCTCATGAAAAGTCGTTTCTGCTGTGTTTCCCGCCGGCGAACAACACGGCGAAGGCAAATTTTTGTGCCTTCCGACCTTACAACGAAACGCCGCGGGGGGGGCGGGGGGGGGGGGGGCGGGGGGGGGACAAGGCACCCCCGCGCGTGCGAGAACGGGGCCCCAGAGCG